>NZ_JBBOYC010000004.1:0-5686 GCF_038007905.1 Bacillus sp. FSL W8-0645 | reverse complement strand
GTCAAAAATGATAAGATTAAAGAAATATATGTGCGTTTGTTTTGTTTGGCGAAGGTGCGCAGCGGAAGACGACGACAGTCGTCGAGTGGCAACGAAAAGCGAAGCACCGAGAGCCAAACGGGAACCCCCCCACTCTAACAGGGGGGTACTACGGAAGAAAAAAACAAATTGAAGCTAGTCATAGCAATGGATTGACTCGTTTTGAGTTTGTGACAAAGATTTAACTGAATGATTAAAACATATAAAAATACCGAGGCTGTAATTCTAAAATGCCTTTGAGAGCGTTCAGATTCGTTTCTGAGCGCTTTTATTTTTGTTCAGGTAATTGAAATAAGGGAATGAGTCAAAAACGCTTATAAGGGCTTTAAATGCGTTTTTTCGTTTTGTCTGCTGAAATCATTTAAAAAAATGTTTGCGAGATGCCGAAAATTTTCAAAAGTGGGGCGCAAACAGGCTTCTCTTATGAGAAATTATGCTAGGATTTAACAGAAAAATGGTTATTTACAAAGGGGGATTGATGATGGCGAATATACCTTCTTCACAAATTGGTGTTCAAATAAACGAATGGTATATCCATATAAAACGATTCAATGTGACCGATGCTGAAATATTAAAAACGGAAATTGAGAGAAATTTAAATGATATGGAAGAGGATCAAGACGTCCTTTTATACTTTCAATTAATGGAGTTTAGACATCGTTTGATGTTGGACTATTTAAATCCCTCTGAAAGCAGAATGAACAAAGCTGACTACTTGAGGGAGGTAGAAGGACAGGGGAAGAGACTTACTGGTCTTCTTGAATACTACTTTCATTTTTTTAAGGGAATGTATGAGTTTTCAAAAGGGGAATATTTGAGAGCTATCACGTTCTATAGACGTGCCGAAAAGAAGCTTTCACAAGTTTCAGATGAAATTGAGAGAGCAGAATTTTATTATAAAATTTCAGAAGTTTTTTATCATATGAAGCAAACTCATATGTCTATGTATTATGTGAAACTTGCTTATGATACATATACGGCCAACTCAACTTATGTTATTCGAGAAATAAACTGTCTTACAGTTGTTGCAGGAAATTATATTGATTTGAAAACTCATGAGAAGGCTTTGGTTCATTTTGAAAATACTCTTAAGATTGCTAGATCACTTGATAACGACTCGATGGTTACAAAAGCTTTGTTGAATGTTGGGTGTTGTCATAATGATATGGGGCAATACGATAAAGCAGTTTATTATTTTGATCGTGCTGTTGAGGTTGGTGAAAAAATTAAAGCTAAAGAATTGATCCAAGCCTATTATGATTTAGCTCTAATTTATCTTAGAAAAGGTAATAGAGAAACTGGAGTTTCTTTTTTTAAGAAGAGTTTAGAATATGTTCAATTTTTTGAGGATGCTTTATTTGGACGAGTTTTAAACGTGTTGAAGGCTTTGTATATAGATTTAGGTGATAGAGAGCATGTTCTTCATGCCATGAATGAATTGAGAAACGCAGCTGGTTTTCCTTATTTGGAGGAATTGGCATTAGAAGCCGCCGAATTCTATAATAGGCTTGAGCGTTTGGATGATTCTGTATATTTTTATAGACAGATGATTGATGCTCAAAAACAAATTCGGAGGGGCGATGGCTTGTATGAGTTCTAAGAGATTTTTCTCTGTAGTCATGTGTGCGCTTGTACTATTAGTTTCTGTAAATTTTGTTGTTTCAGAAACTAAAGAGAGTCATGAAATTGCATCAAGGGTTGCAACTTGATAAAGATGTATTAGCAGACCCCTTAGGGTCTGTTTTTTTGTTGTGTAGCATGGTCAAAAAATCAAAAAAAAAATCTCCCCCTGCGGGGAAATTTGGTTTAGTCTTTGGTCTTTTAGGTTTTGAGGTTTTGGTTTTTGAAAAGTTGGCGGTTTCGCCAGCTTTTTGGGCGATTTTGACGGAGTCAGAATCGTGTCTTTTCTTATCTTGATACATATAGAAACTACTCAATTTTGAAAAAGTAGGCAAAATCCAGTCCTGTCAAGGGTTTAAAAGCATTTTGACATGTAGAAACTCCTTCTGATATTATTGAGTTACCACACTACAACAATATATTGCTAGAGAACTAGCGACAGAAGGAGTTTCTTTATGTGTAAATCTTTTAATTTTGTTGATTCCAATTCGGATTATACCATCCTTGATGATAAAACCGCAACAGGTAAAAAGCGGGATTGGCGAGGAAAAAAACAAAAATCTACGTTGATGTCTGAGCATTATAAGGCTTTGGAAAAACGCACTGGAGCGCCTTACTACGGAAAAAAGGCTGAAAAAATGTGTGACTGTGCAGAATGCTTGGCGTTTAGAAGAGATAAGGCAACAGGCAGACTACGATTATATCAAGCCTATTTTTGTAAAGTGAGGTTATGCCCTATGTGTGCATGGCGAAGGTCGTTAAAAATTGCCTATCATAATAAACTGATTGTCGAAGAAGCAAACAGGCAATATAAACCGTCATGGATATTCCTCACGTTGACAGTCCGTAATGTCGAAGGTGATGCTCTGAAACAAACCATTTCAGATATGATGACAGCATGGAATCGATTGTTTGGATATAAAGCAGTGAAAACGGCGGTGCTTGGCTACTTTAGAGCATTGGAGATCACTAAGAATCATGAACAAAATACATACCATCCACATTTTCATGTGTTAATACCGGTGAAAAAGAGTTATTTTTCTCATAACTATATTAAACAATCAGAATGGACAAGCCTTTGGAAGCGTGCAATGAAATTGGATTATACACCGATTGTGCATGTGCAGCGGGTCAAAGGAAAAAAGAGTATTGATGCGGAAGCGATTGAAAAAGAAGTGCGCGAAGCAATGGAAGAGCAGAAAGCCATTTTAGAGATTTCTAAGTATCCAGTGAAAGATACTGATGTGATACGAGGGAATGAAGTGACCGAGGAAAATCTTGATACGGTTTATTATTTGGATGATGCGTTAAATGCCAGGCGGTTGATCGGCTACGGCGGGATCTTGAAAGAGATTCATAAGGAACTGAATTTGACGGATGCCGAGGACGGCGACCTTGTTCGGATTGAAGAAGATGATGATGAGGTAGCCAATGAAACGTTTGAAGTCATGGCACGTTGGCATGTTGGGATTAAGAATTACATAATCAAGTAGGAAAATCAGACTTTTTTTTCATCTGATTTTCCTACTTGATTTTTTTATGTATTTTTGAGTTTTGAGTAACTTACAATGCTAATTATTAAAGTGCTTAATGTTCCAAGAGAAATCCCTATACTTATATAAAGATTATTTAAGAATATGAAGCTAATTATTGTTAATCCAATAAGTATACTATTGATCAAATATACTTTTGTTATTTGTCTTATATTGAATTTTTTCATTAAATAATTTATTAAGTAGAAGAAAATGAAGCTAACTAAAGCAATTGGTCCAAATAGTTTGTTATTTTCTAATAATGAACTTGTGCAGTAACTAAAGATAAGACTTGTAATAATAATAGTGCTGATATTTTTCAATTTTTGTCCTCCTTTTTTATACAAGGTTAACATACTGAATCTTTAAAATAAGATTAAAATTACCACAAATGTAATAAATGGGGTGATTTATGTGTTATAAATTTACTTAGTTTCTACATTATAACAAAAGGGGAGATTTTAATTGTTGGAAGGTCGTATGTTAAAAATTAATATAATTTGTTTGTCTCTACTAGCTTTAGTATTTGCTATGGTTTCTTATCCTATATCAAGTGCTAATGCTCTTGAAATAGGAGAATCAGAGATTAATGAAAAGCAATTAGATTTAGCTTTAGAAATTTCTGAATCTGATTTAACAGAAACAACTGTTGTGAAAAATGGGAAATTAGTTTTGAAGTATGATTCTTATAAAAAAGCTAATGTTAGCAAGGAAACTTTTAAGCGTTTTAACAAATTAGTAGGAGTAGTAAATGGTTATATAAAAGATGGAATTGTCGTTCCTAAAGGTAATATCAATGATGTATTAAATACTCATCCTGATATGAAAGCTGTAGACAATTCAACAGAAGTGAAAAATGGCGATATATCCACTAAAATTACTGTTAAAAAGGACTTTGTAAGAATGAATAATAGTGAAACAAATAAAGCTATTAAGATTATATCAGCTGCCGGGGCTGTTGCAGCCTTTGCTGCTGCATTTTTACTTACTATACCAATTGCAGGAATTGTTGCTGCTGCTGTTGGATTTATTGGAGCAGGGTTGAATTTGTGTAATTGGAATGACAGAGGTGTGGATATTAGAAAAGTTGTGAATTGGTGGGTTTGTGTACCACGTTAATTTCTACTACTTAAAACAAGTGAGCATGTTTTGCTCGCTTGTTTTTTGTATAAGTTTGCTGTTGTCATGGGTGTTCTATTTCCAAAATTGCCACCACTTTTTTTGTTGAGCAGCAGCAATCATTTTTTTTGTTTCAATGGATTCTTTTAAAGCGAGCATGAGATTTTCATCTCGTTTTTTTTGCTGTTCTTCAAATTGTTCGAGTCGTTTTAGGATGGCCCGATTGAATTCTTCTTGTCTTTGAATGAGATCGGCGACATTGACATCTTGTAGCGGTGTAGCGGTATCCGATATGGACAAGTTTGACCGATACAAGGTCGCTACAAGTTTGGCTACTTCTTCTAGTGATTTACCACTCAATTTAGAGTGTGTGTATATATACTCCATAGCGGATAAATCGGACTCATTATACTGACGCCATCCCTTAGTGTCTCTGGCGAAATTATAGCCGTTTTTCTCAAGCATGGCGGCGTATTTGCGTATCGTGACGCTGGAGACATTGAGCTTGTTTGCAATGTCTTGTGAAGAAAGGTAGGTTTCGGGTTTCATAGCGGGTTCACCTCTTTATGATTCATTCGCTACGGTATACGCTACGCCCTCCTAGATCAAAAGGCAAAATGTTTTTGTTTTGCGTAGCGGGTTGAAAGAGAAAAAATTTGATAAGTGTCGCCGGAGACATTTAGGAAAAGGTGAAAAGAGCATAAGGGAAAACTGCAACCACTTTATGTTTGAAATCCCAGTGTGATTTGTTTCGTGGCGGTTGCGATTTTTGAAAGGAATGTGCCTAAAAATGAAATTCTGACACACCTTTTTTTAGGAGAAAAATGCGGTAATGTGGCAGAAACGGCAAAACTGCCACACCATAAAAAGGAAAAGTGAGAAGAATTGAGTAACGTTTTGTGTTTGAAAAGGAGCGAACCTGCACACAAAGAAAGGGAGCGTTTTGCAAAAAAATCAGTAGCAACAAGGGTTCAAAAGCTTTGAATTAAGTTTCGTGTTTGTTTTGTGTTGTTTCGGAAAAGTGTGCACTCAAAAGGAGCGTTACTGTTTAAAAAATGGAGTGAAAAACATAAGGCATGAGTCAACGGTAAGCGGAACGAAAGTGAGCATTAAGGAGTTGACTCATTCACCACACCCAAAGCCTATTGATTCAAACAAACCCCGTTTGTTTGCGCCCGCCGAAGGGGCATCCCCCGAAGATCGGGGGTAGGGGGTTTGAATATTTGCGATCCAACGGGCTGACCGTTGGCGGGTTTGGGCAGAGCCCGAAAAGAGTCACTGGAGAACCAGTGCCCACTTATGCACCTAAATAGGTGCTGTGGGTTTTCTCTCCGTTCAAAGCAGAATGCGAGGCATTGTACCGTTGGCATGAAAGA
>NZ_JBBOYC010000003.1:0-6173 GCF_038007905.1 Bacillus sp. FSL W8-0645 | reverse complement strand
AAAAAAAATCTCCCCCTGCGGGGAAATTTGGTTTAGTCTTTGGTCTTTTAGGTTTTTGGGTTTTGATCTTTTAAAAAGATGGCGGTTTCGCCAGCTTTTTGGGCGATTTTGACGGAGTCAGAATCGTGTCTTTTCTTATCTTGATACATATAGAAACATTGTCATTTTGAAAAATCACGATAAATTCAGTCCTGTCAAGGCTTCAAGGGTAATTTGACAGTGAAAAACCCCATCTGCTATTATTAAAGTGCCAACCAAAATAATAGAGTGCTAGAGAACTAGCGTCAGAAAGGGTTTTTTTATGTGTAATACATGTAATTTTGTTGATTCCAATTCGAATTATACCATCCTTGAGGACAAAACCGCAACAGGTAAAAAGCGGGATTGGAGAGGAAAAAAGCGAAAATCTACGTTGATGTCTGAGCATTATAAGGCTTTGGAAAAGCGTACCGGTGCGCCTTACTACGGAAAAAAGGCAGAGAAAGTATGTGATTGTGCGGAATGTCTTGCGTTTAGGAGAGACAAAGAAACGGGCAGACTACGATTATATCAAGCCTATTTTTGTAAAGTGAGGTTATGCCCTATGTGTGCGTGGCGAAGGTCGTTAAAGATTGCAAGTCACAATAAATTGATCGTGGAAGAAGCGAACAGGCAGTATAAGCCTGCGTGGATATTCCTCACGTTGACAGTAAAAAACGTTGAGGGCGATGATTTAAAACAAATGATTACTGATATGATGCAAGGCTTTAGAAAGCTGTTTCAATATAAAAAAGTGAAAACTGGAACACTTGGTTTTTTCAGAGCTTTAGAGATTACAAAAAATCATGAAGAAAATACATATCATCCGCATTTTCATGTGTTGATTCCTGTTCGTACTGGTTACTTTGGTAAAAACTATATTAATCAAAAAGAATGGACAAGCCTTTGGAAGCGTGCCATGAAATTGGATTACACACCAATTGTGCACGTGCAGCGGGTCAAAGGGAAAAAGGGAATTGATGCGGAAGCAATTGAACAAGAAGTGCGTAAGGAGATGGAAGAACAAAAGGCGATTCTTGAAATCTCGAAGTATCCAGTCAAGGATACGGATGTCATACGTGGGAATGAAGTGACCGAGGAAAATTTGGATACGGTCTATTATTTGGATGATGCATTAAGTGCCAAGCGTTTAATCGGGTACGGCGGGATCTTGAAAGAGATTCATAAGGAACTGAATTTGACGGATGCTGAAGACGGGGATCTTGTCAGAATTGAAGAAGATGACGATGACGTAGCCAATGAAACGTTTGAGGTCATGGCACGTTGGCATGTAGGCATCAAGAATTACATAATCACATAGAAAAGCAGACCAATCATGGGTCTGCTTTTTTTATGAATTAGTTAGGTCTGAATGATTCGAGAACTCTTGGCAAAACACTGTATCTAGAGCCATTTAATGCGTAAGCTGTTCCCCTAAGATATGCAACGCCACCGTTATTTTTATTCATAGTTACTTTACCAGCGACTGTTGATCCTAATCCTCCCATTCCTCCTATAGGGGCGTCACGTTTGAATCCAGAATGATATCTTAATTTTACAGTACCCATAAAATTGTATGGCCATTTTGTGTTAGGGTTAACAGACCAATATACGACTCTTCCAGATGTACCTGCGACTATACTTGCTCGTCCTCCCATACCTATTGCTGATGCCAATGGTTTAATGATGTTTTCGTTTTCATCTCCGGCTACTACACTGTTTGGGTGATTGAAGATGAGGTCTGAAATTTCTTGGTCATTTCCAAAGCTTGTTACCGTAATTTCATCGTCTTTATAGACAACTTCACCTTTTAGAGAGTCTAGTTTTTGATCGTATGATTCGTTCGCAAAAGCAGGGTTGGCTAAAACAAAAGTGAGCATCATAATGAGTAATGATAAAGTAAATTTTTTCATATTCTCTCTCTCTTTCTTTTCTGAATTTTAGCTGATTATTCAAATATTAATTAAGGATGAGGTGTTTTTGTGGCACAAAAAGATCACTATAAAAATTTGTTGAAAAGACTCTGTGAAGATCAGGGTATATCTACTCGTAAACCAAGGTTTGAACAAGTCGAAAACTTGATTCTTATCAATCTCAAAAATCAATTGAAAGAAGGAGTAGACTTGGAATGTTTTAAGATTTTAAATCTGATCCATCAAACAGTCTCACCTCTTGGAATAAAATTTGATCAACAGCTTACCTTGTATCCTGGTGGAGATCGGTTGGATAGAGTGACAATTTCTTTTGATAAAGATGACTATGATTTATTGAATAACAAACTAGAGACCGGTGATTTTTAATAGGCATGAATCCCTCCCTGCGTAAGTATATTTCCATCCTATCACCTATTTTTTACATAGGAAGATATTCCAAAAAATTTCTTTTTTGGTTGCGGTGACCGCAATCATTTTTTTTATTTTTTAGAGCTTCGTTTTGATGAAAATTTCTGTGGTAGAATCCGTTCACTGTGGAGGTGAACATGATGACCATTGAAATTCATGTGATGGATTTAGGGGCAATGATTATTTGTGGTTTGATGCTCTTTGCAGTGTGGTTTGAAGAAGAAGTAGGCGATTAAAGCCTGCTTCTTTTTTATGGGGTTCGGGGAAGATTTCCCCGACTGGTTCGGACAGCGTCCGAGGTCTTGAATTTAGGAAAAATAATAGCCGACTTCTTCGGCGATTTTTCCAATCAGCGGAGCTGATCAGAAGGAGCGAAAGCGACTGTCGTAGCCCTCGGCAGAGACCGCACTTTACGGAGTAAAGTATAGCGGGCTATACTTTACATGGAAGTGTCGCCGGAGAATGTGGTAAAATTGAAAGAGAAAGTTGTTGCCGGTGGGAAGGTCGTGAAGGGAAAAATGGCATTCATTATTTGTAATATGCGGAAGTTCAAAAATGCGGATTTGAAGGGTCAACAGATTCATAATCAGAGAGAAAAAGAGAGCCATACGAACCCCGATATTGATCGAAATCGGGCGCATCTGAATTATGATTTATTGCATGATAAACGAGTCGATTATAAGGCAATGATCAACGAACATATCGAGAAGAACGTGGAGACGAAACGTGCCATTCGGAAAGATGCGGTTAGGTGCTGTTCGTTCATGATCTCGGCAAGTCCCGAATTCTTCGAAAAGCTGTCTCCAGAGAGCGAAAGGGAATTCTTCAAATCCAATCTGGAATTTATCCAGGAGCGTTACGGAAAAGAAAACGTGATGTATGCGTCAGTACATAAGGATGAAACGACACCCCACATGCACGTGGGGCTCGTGCCGATCACGAAGGAGAAAAAGCTATCTGCGAAGCAGATTTTCAACAAAGTTGAAATGAAGCAGCTGCAGGAAGCGATCGGGAAGCATAACGAAAAGTTTGGCTTGCAACGGGGCGAGCCTTCAGATAAAAAATATCTTGAAATTCACAAGTTTAAGTTAGAAGCGGATAAAGAGGAGCTTAAAGCAGTAAGTCTAAAAAAAATAGAGATGGAACAGGCAGTAGATCAGATTTCGGGTCGATTGGATGATTTGAAAAAGACAGCATTTGAAGCGCAGGCGGTTGATCAGATCGAAGAACGAGTGAAAGAGAAGGGTTTCTTGACTAAAACTGTTCAACTGAGCAGAGAAGATTTTGAGCAGGTGAAAAGCCTTGCTAAAGCGGGCGATGTGTTTCGAAGGGATAATAATAGTTTAGAAAATGAGTTGAAACGTGAACGCAACCGAACAAAAGAATTGTCTAAAGAGAATGATCGTTTGAAAAGCGAGAATAGGACTTTGAAAGCTGAAAAGAAAGAACTTGAAACAGAGAATCGCTTTTTAAAGCGTTCAATCAGTGCTTTCTTGACCTTTTTCGGAGAAAAGCAAAAAGAGTATAGAGCTTTGCTCGGTTATGCAAAAGCTCATATTCTCAATAAAATGAACTTGAAAATCACTGAAAAATACTTTGATCATAGGGATGAAGCGCCAGGAGCAAACAAATTTATCAGTGAAGAAAATGAGAAAAAACAGAATGCACCAAAGAAAAATCGAAATCAAGATCATGAGATGGAACGATAGGTCATGATCTAAATATGGCATGAGTCAACGGTAAGCGGAACGTAGTGAGCATTAAGGAGTTGACTCATTCACTAAACCCAAAGCCTATTGATTCAAACAAACCCCGTTTGTTTGCGCCAGCCGAAGGGGCATCCCCCGAAGATCGGGGGTAGGGGGTTTGAATATTTGCGATCCAACGTGCTAGCGTTGGCGGGTTTGGGCAGAGCCCAAGAAAGGCGGTTCGATGATGAAAATGACCAAAAGTGAGTTTGAAAAAGGTATGATATATGCCAAAGCTACACACGCCATTGAAGGAATTTATCTTACAGCTGAAGAGGAAGAATTGATATGGGAGCATGTATCTGGTCAGATCACAGATGAGGAGTATGAGAGAAGAGCCCTTGAATTGGCTTATAAAGTGATATAATAGAGTTCCAACAATTGTTTGGCGAAGGTGCGTAGCGTAAGACGACGACAGTCGTCGAGTGGCAACGAAAAGCGAAGCACCGAGAGCCAAACGGGAACCCCCCCATGCTAACAGGGGGGTAGTACGGAAGATGAAAATAAAACGTATAAAAAAACATGTCGTGCATTTCAAAAATGCCGTTGAGAGCGTTCAGATTCGATTCTGAGCGCTTTTATTTTTGTTCAGGTAATTCAAATAGGGTAATGAGTCAAAAACGCTTATAAGGGCTTTAAATGCGTTTTTTCGTTTTGTCTGCTGAAATCAATCTGAAAATTTGTTTGCGAGATGCCGAAAATTTTCAAAATTGGAACGCAACAGGGTTTTAGACGTATTTCATATGCTAGGATTTAACATAAAACGGCAAAAATTGAGGGGGATGGATAAATGGCAGCTGTATCTTCAGCGGAGATCGGTCAGAAGATTAACGAGTGGTATCAACAAATCAAAAGGCTGAATGTAACAGATGCGGAAATGCTTCGGAGCGAGATCAGAAGGGATTTAGATGTCATGGAGGAAGATGAGCAAGCTGTTCTTTATTTTCAGCTTATGGAATTCCGCCACGAACAAATGCTTGAATACATGAATCTAGGAGCAAGGAAAGTGAACAAAGCGGAGTACCTGCGTTCAGTGGAAGGGCAGGGACGAAAGTTTACTGGAATCCTGGAGTACTACTTTAATTTTTTCAGAGGGATGTTTGAGTTCTCGCAAGGTGACTATATTACTGCGATTACTTTTTATAGACAAGCAGAAAAACGTTTAGACCGGGTCGCGGATGAAGTTGAAAGAGCAGAGTTTTATTTCAAGATGGCAGAGATTTTCTATCACATGAAGCAAACTCAAATGTCTATGTATTACATCATGTTGGCTCTTGATACATATAAGGCACACCCGACATATCTTGTACGAGAAATTCAGTCTCGTTTTGTTGTTTCTGGTAATTATATTGATCTTAACAGTTCTGAAAAGTCTCTCCCGCATTTAGAAAAAGCATTAGAAAAATCACATGCGATTAAGGATGAATTGATGATTGGTATAAGTTTGATGAACTTGGGTCACTGTTATTCTAGTTTGGAAAAATATCAGTTGGCATTAGATCATCTGGAGGAAGCTGAAATTTATTTGAAAGGTCATTCTCATATACGAGCAGTCCTTTATCAGCAGGCTCTTATTCATTTCAAATTGGGTAACGATGAAATGGCGAAGGAATATTTGCAACGAGGCATCGATTATTTGAAATTAAACCCTGATCAATTATTCGAATCTTTGTATGATTTTCTTGTAAATCTATATACAAAGCCACTTAGTCTTGAAGGTATCAAGGATATACTGAAACGCTTTGACAATATTAGGGGTTATCCATATTTGGAAGAACTGGCATTAGAGTCCGCAGAATTTTATACTGAACGTGGGCGTATGGAGAATTCTGTATATTTGTATCAGCAAATGGTGTACGCTCAAAAACAAATTCGAAGGGGCGACTGTTTGTATGAGCATTAAAAAGAGCTTTGTTTTGGCTAGTCTTGCGATCATGATGTTGGTTGGTGGTTCATATGTGAATCATGTAGAGACTGCTATGGAGTTGGCTATTCGATTAGGTACATGAAAGATGACAGACCTTTAAGGTCTGTTTTTTTGTTGCGCAGCATGGTCAAAAAATCA
>NZ_JBBOYC010000002.1:0-6928 GCF_038007905.1 Bacillus sp. FSL W8-0645 | reverse complement strand
AAAAAAAATCTCCCCCTGCGGGGAAATTTGGTTTAGTCTTTGGTCTTTTAGGTTTTTGGGTTTTGATCTTTTAAAAAGATGGCGGTTTCGCCAGCTTTTTGGGCGATTTTGACGGAGTCATAATCGTGTCTTTTCTTATCTTGATACATATAGAAACACTGTCATTTTGAAAAAGTGCGATAAATTCAGTGGTGTCAAGGCTTTAAAGGCATTTTGACAAGTCAAAACTCCCTCTGCTATTATTTAATTGTCGAGAAAAAATAATAGAGTGCTAGAGAACTAGCTACAGAAGGAGTTTTTTGACTTTGACATATTCATCTGAATCGAATTATAGCATCCTTGACGATAAAACCGCAACAGGTAAAAAGCGGGATTGGAAGGGGAAAAAGGTGAGATCGTCACTTGTGGCGGCTCATTATGAAGGACTTGAAAAGCGTACCGGTGCACCTTATTACGGAAAAAAAGCTGAAAAAGTATGTAATTGTGCAGAGTGTCTTGTGTTTAGAAGAGATATTGAAACGGGCAGGCTACGATTATCAAATGCTTATTTCTGTAAAGTGAGGTTATGCTCGATGTGTGCATGGCGCAGGTCGTTAAAAATTGCGAGTCATAATAAATTGATCGTGGAAGAAGCGAACAGGCAGTATAAGCCTTCATGGATATTCCTCACGTTGACAGTGAAAAACGTTGATGGTGATGATTTAAAACAAACGATTACTGATATGATGCAAGGCTTTAGAAAGCTGTTTCAATATAAAAAAGTGAAGACTGGAACACTTGGTTTTTTCAGAGCTTTAGAGATTACGAAAAATCATGAAGAGAATACATATCACCCTCATTTTCATGTGTTGATTCCTGTAAAGAAAAGCTATTTTAGAGGGCAATCGTATATTAAACAAGCGGAATGGACAAGCCTTTGGAAGCGTGCAATGAAATTGGATTACACACCAATTGTGCATGTGCAGCGGGTCAAAGGAAAAAAGGGAATTGATGCGGAAGCGATTGAACAAGAAGTGCGTAAAGAGATGGAAGAACAAAAGGCTATTCTTGAAATCTCGAAGTATCCTGTGAAGGATACGGATATCATACGTGGAAATGAAGTGACCGAGGAAAATCTTGATACGGTCTATTATTTGGATGATGCTTTAAATGCCAGGCGGTTGATCGGTTATGGCGGTATCTTGAAAGACATTCATAAGGAACTGAATTTGACGGATGCCGAGGACGGCGATCTTGTTCGGATTGAAGAAGATGATGATGAGGTAGCCAATGAAACGTTTGAGGTTATGGCACGTTGGCATGTTGGCATCAAGAATTACATAATCACATAGAAAAGCAGGCTCTTACTGGAGCCTGCTTTTTTTATGGAATGTGAGTACGACCCCATCCCCTATAATATGGGGTCTTAATAATGCCTATAAAACTGTCACAAACCCTTACGGCTCTAAGGCTGAACCTTATCAACAAAATAAGAGATTTGTTGATAGACTATTTTTATTGCTGTTACTTTAGCCTTTTTTAGCTTTATACGTATATTTGATTCCGAAGTACACAAAAGCAAGTAGGAATACTGTTATCCAAACCATTTTGAGGTTCACTAAGAATATGATTGATGCGACTAAGATCAGAATTGTTAAATCGAGTTTTTTCTCTATTTTTTTATGTAAAAGAACAAAGACAATTAAAAATATAGCTGTTACTAGTACCGGTAAATTTATGATTATTTCAGTCATATTCAATCCTCCTTTATATTAAATTTTACTATGGATTAAAGGAGCAAAGAATAGGATTGATGACCTCGAAACCTGTGTGGGACTTTTGATTTTAGGAGGCTGATTTTTGTAACAAAAGCTATTCATGACAGGGTGTTTTCGGCATTTGAGGAGTTTTATCTCATTTTGGAAAATTCGATTGTTGTCCTCTGTAGACTTATGTAGAATTCCTTACGATAGTAAAATATTGATAGGGAGGAATTAATTTGAAAATGAAGTCTATGGTTAAAGGTATTCTATCTCTTATTGTGGCAAGTTTATTGATTGCTACAATTGCGCCAGAAGTTCGTGCTGAAACAAATGTTCAAGAAACACCAGTTTTCGTTACTAAGGTTCAGACGATTTTTGATGATGAAATGCAAGATGATATTGAAGCACTTGAAGCGGCTTTTGATGATCCTGCCCTTTGGCAAAATACGGTTCGTTATGCGGGATTAGTAGGTCTTGAACAAACGATGAAAACCCAAGTTGGGGTTACAGCTGCGATTAAAACTAGTCTTAAAAAACTATTGAAAAACAAAAACAGGTTGTTTAATCTTGTGGAACAATTTGCAGGAAAGAGAGCGGCGAAGTCACTTAAAATTCGATTCAATAAGTATGTGGAGCCAGTCCTTAAAGAATTTTTGAAATATGAACAACTTACATGGGATTTAATCAAAGACAACATTGCTTCTGCGTTATACGGTACTGGCATTAAAAATAGTTCAGCTAGACATATTGCTTACTGGATCGTCAAAGTGGCACAGTGGTTCTTTTGATTAGGAGGAGAAATTTTGAATAGAGAAGAGTTAGATTGTCAATTATCGCTTATGAAAAACGCAATTATGGCTTTGCAGGAACATTTAGCACCTGAATTTAGATCGAGAGATTTGGTCCTGTTGAAGTATAGTTTTACTCAAAAGCAGGTTTTAGAGTTGGATGATTATTTCATGCAGATCACTATGGAAAATTCTAAAGTAAGCAAAGAAGATTTTAGAAAAAAGTTGGCTGAAATAAGAGGTCTTCCTCACTTAACTAAAGAGGTTGCAGAGGATGTTTTATTGTCTTATAAAGCTGATGATTTACACACTAAAGTCGTTAACAACATATTGAAAAAATGAACATGCTGAAGATCCCGAAGAAGCCGACAATTGAGTCGGCTTTTTCTTTACACGCTTGACGGAAATCGGAGGTTTTAGCACGTACACAGGGGTGTGTATAAGTGCGCCATAAATGGACTGAGATTGGCGACAAAAAGTGTGAGCTGTGCGACATCATTTTGAGCAAAACGAAAATTGCAAAAGAAAGTGAGATGAATCTTGTCACTAGTCTTGAGACAAACGACAGCTAGTGGAAAAGAGCATAAGGGAAAACTGCAACCATTTCATGCTTGAAATCATAGGATGATTTGTTTCGTGGCGGTTGCGATTTTTGAAAAGAATGTGTCTAAAAATGAAATTCTGCCACACCTTTTTTTAGGAGAAAAAGGCGGTGATGTGTCAGAAACGGCAAATCTGCCACACCATAAAAAGGAAAAGTGAGAAGAGCATAAGGGATTTTTGTCCCCACTTGTGGTGTGGAACTAGGCAAAGCCTAGCAAAAAAATGACCCCGAGAAGTGGTGGAAATCACTCCTACAGCAGTGGTGATTTTTGAGGTAATCACTTCCCGATCACTACTAAAAAACGAGCCGGTCACTGACGGATCAGTGATGAAAAATGACTGACCAGTTGCCAATCACTTGTCAGAGTGCCCAGTTATACGCACCAAAAAATGTGCGTGTTTTAGAAAAGCCAACGGGGGTTTTTTCACGAAAGTTTGGTAACGTTTTGTGTTTGAAAAGGAGCGCACTGCACACAAAGAAAGGTAACGTTTTGCAAAAAAAATCAGTCGCAACAAGGGTTCAATAATGGCGAATTAAGTTTCGTGTTTGTTTTGTAAAAGTGTGCATCAAAAGGAGCGCACTGTACCCTATGAAAGGGAGCGTTTTGGTATCAAAAGCAGTTGTATCAAGGGTTCATTTTGTTATGGATTATGTTTGAGTTGTTTCGGAAAAATATGCAGAAAAAGGGTACGTGCGTTACCAATGATGAGACAAAAAGAATCGAAAAATGAAGGGCAGCGGTGATGAATTAAGTTTGAGTTTGTTTTTCAAAAAACGCAAAAAATGATCACCAAAATGAACATCAAATGATCATCAAGTGAACATCAAATGATCACAAACAAGAATGTTAAGAATGAAAAGAATGTATAAAAGAAAAAGAGAGAGAGACTTCTCTAAAAAGAGATTGTGAATCTAAAAAAACAGACCACTTTGAACTCATGCCATACATAGGATGTGTGTTTATTGGAGAACTGCACATAGACCACGAGCAGACCGATCGCAGACACAAACAAGAATGAAAAGAATTAAAGAATTTAAAGAAGAGGATAGAGAAAAGTAACATGGTTTTTGCGGAACGGATAGCGAAACAATAAGGAGCTTCGTTGAAGCTAGGTATATTAAGGGATTAAGAGAGTAAAGATTTTTTTGAGGAACGGATAAAGAACCTTTAGCGAAACGAATGCGGAACGATAGCGGAACTATAACAAGAATTAAAGAATTAAAGAATTAAAGAATTAAAGAATTAAAGAAGAGAAGAAGAAGCATAAATTATTAGTCAACGGTAAGCGGAACGAAAGTGAGCATTAAGGAGTTGACTAATTCATCTGCACCCAAAGCCTATTGATTCAAACAAACCCCGTTTGTTTGCGCCCGCCGAAGGGGCAGCCCCCGAAGATCGGGGGTAGGGGGTTTGAATATTTGCGATCCAACGGGCTGACCGTTGGCGGGTTTGGGCAGAGCCCGAAAAGAGTCACTAGGGAACCAGTGCCCACTTATGCACCTAAATAGGTGCTGTGGGTTTTCTCTCCGTTCAAAGCAGAATGCCAGGGCATTGTACCGTTGGCATGAAAGAGTCAAAAATGGTAAGATTAAAGAAATATTTGTGCGGCTGTTTTGTTTGGCGAAGGTGTGAGCGGAAGACGACGACAGTCGTTGAGTGGCAACGAAAAGCGAATCACCGAGAGCCAAACGAGAACCCCCCCCAGCTAACAGGGGGGTAGTAATGGATGAGAAAACTGTTGGAAACCAATCATATCAAGGGATTGAGCCGTTTTTGTTTTGAAACGGTTTTTAATTAGATGATAAGATGCATGATTAAATACATAAAAATACCGAGGCTGTAATTCTAAAATGCCTCTGAGAGCGTTCAGATTCGTTTCTGAGCGCTTTTATTTTTGTTCAGGAATAAAAAGATGCAAGCGAAGAAAAAACGCCTCATAGGGCGTTTAAATGATTTTATATTGGTCCTATTCCTCTTTCATAACAACTCATGCACCTACGACACCTCTTTCAGCGACTTTTTGTTCTGGTTGTGATGTTGGCACGACACCTTTTTCAGTGATTTGTTGATCGTTTTGAGTATTTGGATAAATAGTTACACCAGTGATCAATAGAGCCAGCATTGATAAGCTGATTATCCATTTCATTCTAACGCCTCCGTCATTTTGATTAATTCGTCTTTTGCAACAAGTGCATGTTCATAATATTTAACGGCTTGCGTGATATTACCTTTATTTTTCAAGTGATTGCCTGCTTCTCGTGACAATTCGGCTATATCTATCCATAGTCTTTTTTTCTCTAGGTACTTCATTGCATGGTGAATATTGTTTATGTGACTATTGTTGTAAAGAGCATCTATGATCATCAGTTTTGCTCTGTATTCATCTTCGTTATTTTCCTCGACTAGATTCCATGCTTTTTTGTACCAGACGAGAGCTTTATCAGTTTTTCCACTTTTAAAACAGACTTTGCTAAGCATGTAATATGTGCGGATCGTGTTTCTCGATTCTCTATGTTCTGGTATGTCTATTGCTTTAAGCAAATGGCTTTCAGCTTGTGGCAGATAACCACGCTTTTCATAACTAATTCCGATATTGTGGTGAGCTAAACTTTTGGTGTAGAAATCTCCTGTTTCTTGTGCTTTCTTAATAATATTTTCATAATGTTGATCGGCTTCTTTATAGCGCAATAAGTCAACTTTATTTAGTGCTAAGAGTAATTCACTATTCATTTGTCTGTATGTATATTGCTCGTTGGATTTGAATGAATTTAGTGCTTTTTCTGCATGGCTCATGGAAAAGAAATTTTGAAAGATTCGATAATATGCTTCAGCAATTTTGTAGTGGAATTCAGCATGTTCAATTTCATCGGGGATTTTCTTCAACTTGTCTTCAGCAATTTTGTAAAAGTTGATTGCATCTATGTAATTCTTGTTGTGGAACTCAAATTGTCCGTTGAAAAAGTAAAAATAATATTGAATCATGTCGTCCGTTTTTTGAATATCCTCTTGTTTGACGGTTGTGCGGCTTTTAATTTTTAATCGCTGCGCGTCATCTATCAAAAGATTGTTTCTAAAGTCCAAAAGATTGAAATACAGGAGCAGGTCTTGGTTTTGTTCCATATGCGGAAGCATTCTTTTAATCTGTTCTTTCAACTGGATCGCTTCGTCTACTTTTCTTTTTTTAATTACCCCATACCATTCATTCATCATGTTAGCGACTTCTTCATATGCAATTGTTTTAGCCATCATCATACCCACCTTTGCCTGTCGTAAATGTTTCTCTTAATCTTACAGATTTAGTAAATATTTAGAAAGTGAGAAATTCCCCAACGAAACCGATTCTTTTTACGTGGGTGCGTGTGGCTTTGGATGCTGACAGCAATGACTTTTGGATGTACAGCTAGGGAGAATATGACCTGTTTTTTGCATGTTGTCATTGAGAATATCGGGTACAGTCACTTGGAAATAACACGTAAACTATTAGGTTTTTGATTAAACGTGATATTTCCACTGGTTACAGCTGCGTTACTTCGGCATGAACCCATAAATAGCAACGGCCAAGAAGATCGGACCGAATCGCCATGAAATGACCTTACTTGTTCTATACTCTTCTGTTCGTCTCTTTTTCAATCCCACCATTTTTGTGGGCGGGTGATGGCAGCTGTATGTTGAAAGTCAGGTTTAGTCAGGTCAAATAAAAATGACGACTAGCTGAATGCTCTAGTCGCCCTTTTTATGATGGGTGTGATTCTCTTTAAGGTATGAATGTTAGTGAGAAAGGGTCAAAAAAATC